>NZ_JBPJZH010000021.1:0-1604 GCF_051216715.1 Variovorax restrictus | reverse complement strand
GATTGTGTTGAAAAACTCGCCTCGAATCTTGCCCGCATCGGCCATCGCGCAGGACTTGCATTCGATTTGACGAATCGAGCGCGCGCAGCGCGCCTTCCGGTTCGCCTCACGCGCTCTTCATCCCCGCATCTACTTCAACTGGCATCAACCACTTGGCCATTCGCCGAAGGTTTTGAGCCGTTGCTGCCAACAGGAACTCGTCCTGCGCACCACTGAGTCCACGAAGCCGGAGCCGATCCAGCTTCATGATGCGCTTGAGGTGGGCAAACAGCATCTCTACCTTCTTGCGGTCCCTGCGCGACTGGCTGTACTCCGGCGTCTTTGCAACGGACCGTGCCGTCTCACGGGCACCCTCATGGACGCTTCGCGCAATCTTGCGGAACGGCGTGTTCGGGCAGCAACGATCCTTGACCGCACAGCCGACGCAGTCGGTCTGGCTGGCTCGGTAGATCACGGTGTCGGCCTTCGTGACGTGGCTGCGCGGGATCGCGAACCGGCGTCGCTCAATGCGCAGCGCATGGCCTTCGGGGCATACGTACTCGTTGTGCTCTGGCACCCACCGGAACTCACCGATCGACAGGCTTCCATCCTTGCGGACTGTCTTGTCCCACACCGGTACATGAGGTTCGATCTGCTTGTCCTCGACCATCCAGCCCAGCAGCGGTGCCGTGCCGTACGCGGTGTCGCCCACAAGCCGTCGCGGCTTGATGTCGAAGCGTTGTTCCACCCGATCGATCATGGTTCGGGTGGACTCGACCTCTGGTGTGCGATGCGCAGGCGTTGCCTCCACGTCCATGATGATGCCCGCCGACAGATCGATGAGATAGTTGGTCGAGTACGCGTAGAACGCCGGGCCACCGGGTGCTGCGGTCCATTGGGCAGCCGGGTCGGTCGGGGAGATGTTCCGGGATGCGGTCTGCGTGCCGTGCGTTCCTTCGGGCACATCGTCTGCAACTGGATTGGCCACGTCGAGCGCGTCAAGGTACTCGCGCACCGCGCGGCTGCACTGAGTGCCCTGGCGCCATTGCACAACCTCAGAAGCAGGAACATTGCGCGCGCGGTTGGCGTCGGCCTTGATGATGCTGGCGTCGATGGCGAAGCCTTCGCCTTGCACCAGCCCTTCGGTCATGCAGCCACGCAGCACCGTCTCAAACACAAATCTGAATGCATCGCTCTGGCGGAATCGTCCATGGCGATTCTTGGAGAACGTCGAGTGATCGGGAACCCTGTCTTCCAGGCCCAGGCGGCAGAACCAGCGATAGGCCAAGTTGAGGTGGACCTCCTCACACAGCCTGCGCTCGGAACGGATGCCCAGGCAGTAGCCGATGACGAGCATGCGGATCATGAGTTCGGGATCGATCGATGGCCGGCCGGTGTGGCTGTAGAACGGCGCCAGATGTTGGCGTAGCTCGCTCAGATCGAGGAAGCGGTCAACGCCTCGAAGCAGGTGATCGCGCGGGACGTGATCGTCGAGGTTGAATGCGTAGAACAGCTGGTCTTGAACGGTGCTCCGACCCATCATGATGCGTACCTCCGTCGATGACGAAGAACATGCAAACGGCGAGCCAACTACTGCGATTCGGGCGAGTTTTTCAACACAATCG
>NZ_JBPJZH010000020.1:0-1607 GCF_051216715.1 Variovorax restrictus | reverse complement strand
GGGGGTGCGGATAAAAACTTGGACTGGTTTATGCCGCAAGTCCAAGGCTCACCCGGTATTCGATCGGGCTGAGGGAGCCGAGAGAGATCTTGATCCGCTTCTCGTTGTACCAGCGGATGTACGAGTCGACCGCCTCGACGAACTGCTCAATGGTGGCGGTCTTCCAGTCCCGAGGATAGAACAGCTCATTCTTCAGCCGACCGAAGAAGCCTTCGCAGGCAGCGTTATCAGGTGAGCATGCTTTGCGAGACATCGAGCGGATGAAGTTCGCGTTGCTCATTCTTGAGAGCCAACCCGGCCAGCGGTAGTGGCCGCCCCGATCGGAGTGGACCACGGGACGATCAGCCGTGGCGGCCAACGTCTCGATGGCTGCGTCCAGCATCGTGTTGACCAACTCCGCGTCCGGACTGGTCCCAATGGTCCAGCTGACGACCATTCCGTCGAAGCAGTCGATGATGGGCGAGAGGTACACCTTGCCAGCCGGGATCTGGAACTCCGTGATGTCCGTGAGCCATTTCGCGTTGGGCACCGCGGCCTGGAAGTCGCGATCGATGAGGTTCTCAGGCGCTGGGCTGATTTCGCCAAGGTAAGACGCATAGCGGCGCTTTCTGGGCCTTGGAACAACCAGGCTTTCCTGCTTCATCAACCGCTGTACAACCTTCTCTGAGATCGTGACGTCCTGCCTGGTCAGAGATGCCTGCAGCCTGCGGTAGCCATAGCAGCGGTGGTTCGACTCAAAGATGTCGGTGATGGATTGCCGAACCTTCAGGTACTTGTCGCCCACCGCTGCGCGGGCCCGGTGATAGAAATACGAACTGCGCGCAAGATCCAACTGTGCAAGGAGCTCTGGCAGGCCATAGTGCTCCCTGAGGGCGTCAATCAGCAGTGTCTTCTCCCGGTTGGACAGGAGCTGCAGGTCGACGCCCAGGCCTTTTTTTAACAGTTCGTTGGCCTTGTTCAAAAGATCCTGCTCGAGGCGCAGTTGCCTGACTTCGCGGCGCAGGGACTCAACCTGGCGCTCGAGCTCATCGCGCTCCTGCGAAGGCGAAGATGGATTGGTACGTTTCATGGATGCGGGTGCTTCACGTCCCAGAAGTTGGTTCTTCCAGTTGTACAGCGTTGGCCGGCACACGCCGAACTTGTCGGCTACAGCCTGGGCACTTTCCTCGCGAATGCAGAGTTCCATGACTCCTGCTTGCATCAGCTCCCCGGAATACCTTCGTCGCACCGTACTGCCGACGACACGCCTTCTGGCTTCAGGAAGGGCCTCGCGAATCCAAGCGGTTAGCGTCCCTCTGCAGGGGTAGCCCAGTGCCCTCATGGTGGCCGCAATGCAGCGGTCGTGAGCGAGGTAATGCTCGATAGCTGCCGCCTTCTGTTCCTTCGAGAACTTGGGTCTCCGGCCCGCATAGCCCGCTGGCAAGTCGAGCTTCTGCTGGTATTCGTTGTACCAGCCCTTCAGAGAATTCTTTGTTGGATAACCCAGCTGGCGGATCGTGGGCCTGACGCGCCTGCCCAGCTTGATATAGAGCTCAACCGCTCGAATTCGATCTTCGTAGGAATACATGAACTACCTCCTGGTAGTCCAAGTTTTCGTCCGCACCCCC